>NC_015430.1 GCF_000204415.1 Methanothrix soehngenii GP6
CCCCGGCACCTATACTACTGGAATGGGTTGTTTGCCAGAATGACTTTTGAGGGCTGTTGAACGCTGGATGCGAAGTTCTATATTTTGCTATGTGCAACTTGCAGAGTTTGGGGCCCGATTGCGATCAGATAGAAAAATGTGGCTGCTGATGGTGAATGGGGCCCTGGGATGGAGATGGATGGAGAATTTAAGAGGCGGGATGAGGCATGAGCCGTACTTAAAATACTGTTTTTATGGATCTATTCTTATTAATTTATTTTTAACTACCCACCCGATAAAAATAGTTTTGACTCACGATAGTACGAACTTACTACCGACTTTCATGTTTTGCTGTCGCCTGCGTGCGTTTAAATTTTGTAGAAAATAACTAAAAATTAATGTACTATAGTACAAAACAGTTCGTCTGCTGTGTATTAATTCTTGATGAATATTTAGATCTCAATGAGCACTCGCTCTTTCTATAGACTTTTTCGAAACACCATCCTACCTAAACGCTGTTGATCTGCAAAGCATCTATCAGTCTTCTTTTCCAGTAATATCGCATATTAAGAGTGGCAACTGTGGTCATTACCGGGAATAAGGGAGATATCACGGCAAATACCGATATGAAGAGACGGGTTTGCCCTATAACTCTCGATGCTCGGGTAGAGGAACCATGGCTTAGAGCTGGCAATTTTAGACATGATGCAGCAAAGGGCGACGCTATTGACAAATGGGTCCTCGATCATCAAACGGAGCTTATAAGAGATATTTTATCTATGGCTTCGGGCTGGAATGAAGCCGGGAACCCAGAGATGTACAGGGGACCGAATTTAGGCAAATTTGAAGAATGGAGCTACGTTATTGGTAATATCTTGGGTTTCGTAGGGATAAAGAACTTTTTGGGCAACCTTTCAGCGTTCTATCAAGACGCTGATCCTGACAGATATGCGCTAACTGAGATGTTCATTTTGTTGGCGGAGGAAATAGGCGAAGGCAAGTCTAAAACTATGGTTGCCAGGGAAATTTATGACTTGCTTAAAGGAGCACGAGATAATACAGCGTTGCCCATTAACGTTCTTAAAGCTCTAGACAGCGATAACGCCAATGCTTTAGGCAAAGTCCTTCAAGGTCTTGCTTACGGTGAAATCGCAAACGGCATGAAGCTTATTCGTGAGAAAGATCAAAGTAAAAATGCTTTCGCATATCGAATTGTCAAAGCATAAAGATTACCGGGATAGCAAAATCTATTCCCGGTAAGATTTTACGGTGGTCTATAAGCCTTCTTTTTCCCATAATATCGCGTATTAAGAGTTATTTTCCATTGTTAGCGATAAGCCGCTCGGGGAGCTGCAAATTCCTAGCGATCAGATCATTGTGAGTGCATCAACTCCTCAGATGAGGGGCCACAATGCAGAGAGACCAGGGCCCTGGTGCGATAAAAATGGTACGCCCATTTTGCAGAATCACGGGGGATGCCCGCAAAGGCAAGTCTTACAAATTAGGGCTTAATTCGCCCTAATTTTATAATTCACAGAATCGATTTTAAAGGCTCTTATTTTTGGTGGACGGATAGATCTCTCGTGGAGAGGACGTTTTGCCCATAGCGTCGCTGCTGGTAGGGCCGGGTAGTGGTCACAGGTGAGCTATGTTTCATGCGCGGGATTCCGTAAAAGTCGCGATCCTCATCAAGCTGTACGGGCCCTCTGCGATTGAAGACGGCGCTAACCCGGACATCTTTCTCTAAATGCCTGCGCTCGCGATAGGGACGGCTTTCTGTGCACGGCACCATGGGCGGCTGAGAGCGCTCCAGCTCCTGCAGAGCGGCCTCTTCCTCAAGCAGCTCTTCTTTAAGATTCTCTCCAATTTTGATCATCTCTTTTCTTAACAATTGTTCATTCGCGAATAGCTCTGCTGCTATCTGTTTGGCTCTCTTGGGGACGGCAGCTATGGGTTCTTTTGTGATGGGCGGCTCTTGCTGTTGATTTTCTTGCTCAGGGGCCAAAAGGCAGGTAGTGGACCCATGCATAATTCTATATATGTGGGCCTGCAGGATTTGAGCACCTTCGGGGCTCCTGTAGCCCTTTTCAGTGAGCTGCTTAGCTGCTCCACTTTGCCCAAAACTTTTGACATAAGAGTTAACGAGTTCTTGAGTATCTGCCAAAGTCATTTTTTGCATAAATTTGAAATAAACGCTTAGCATAAATGCTTTTTCTGCATATAGCAACGCTATAACTTGCTATAGCTTGTTTGTATTTTCTGGAAAATTTTTCAAAAAAATTTGGGGATAGGCCTATATGATAGTAGATATGCTTATTTTTATAAATATCATCAGAATACTTAAAGATATATGATAAAAATATAGAGCTTATAATATGAGTATTTATATAGTATTGTCTATTTTTCAAAGATATATGTGGAATTTCAGCATGCCACAGGACTCCCTCCTCCGCCAGGGTGCCCTACTTGAAAATAACCCCTCCCGGTGCTGGTATTTCGATTCGTGCCGTCTACTGCTGTCGAATATACCGGCTCGCGATCTATTTTGCCGCCCTGGTCACTACGTGCAAGTCGCATTCTACCAGGAGCATGAACTACATCGCTTATAACCTTCGATATTTTTATAAAGGTACTTCCAGCTCGATAACCATAGGTGTACGCGATGGGAAATAGGTTTGTAAGAATCGCTATCAGGAACCGGAGGTGATCGCTATCAAGGAGTCGATCAAGTGCGGTTGTATGCGATTCCATATACTATGGAATGGGTTGTTTGCCAGAATGACTTTTGAGGGCTGTTGAACGCTGGATGCGAAGTTCTATATTTTGCTATGTGCAACTTGCAGAGTTTGGGGCCCGATTGCGATCAGATAGAAAAATGTGGCTGCTGATGGTGAATGGGGCCCTGGGATGGAGATGGATGGAGAATTTAAGAGGCGGGATGAGGCATGAGCCGTACTTAAAATACTGTTTTTATGGATCTATTCTTATTAATTTATTTTTAACTACCCACCCGATAAAAATAGTTTTGACTCAGATAGTACGAACTTACTACCGACTTTCATGTTTTGCTGTCGCCTGCGTGCGTTTAAATTTTGTAGAAAATAACTAAAAATTAATGTACTATAGTACAAAACAGTTCGTCTGCTGTGTATTAATTCTTGATGAATATTTAGATCTCAATGAGCACTCGCTCTTTCTATAGACTTTTTCGAAACACCATCCTACCTAAACGCTGTTGATCTGCAAAGCATCTATAAGTCTTCTTTTCCAGTAATATCGCATATTAAGAGTTATTTTCCAATTCTAAGCCTTTATAGAGGAGCCGGGGATAGGCAAAATCTATCCCCGGCACTTTTTTAGAGTCTCCTGATATCATTTTTCATGATTCAACCGGGGGTAAAAGCCTTTTTATCCCTGGTTTCAAAATCATTTCTAAAAAAGGTGTCTATGATTTTTCGTAAGAAAAATAATACTTTTTTTTATTAGCTTTTCTAAAGGATGCCAGGATATAGTTTACCACCGGAAAAAACGAAAAACCAATAGCATCAGACCTCAATTTTTACCGGGGATAGATTTTTGCTATCCCCGGCTCCTCTATAAAGGCTTAGAATTGGAAAATAACTCTTAATACGCGATATTATGGGAAAAAGAAGGCTTATAGACCACCGTAAAATCTTACCGGGAATAGATTTTGCTATCCCGGTAATCTTTATGCTTTGACAATTCGATATGCGAAAGCATTTTTACTTTGATCTTTCTCACGAATAAGCTTCATGCCGTTTGCGATTTCACCGTAAGCAAGACCTTGAAGGACTTTGCCTAAAGCATTGGCGTTATCGCTGTCTAGAGCTTTAAGAACGTTAATGGGCAACGCTGTATTATCTCGTGCTCCTTTAAGCAAGTCATAAATTTCCCTGGCAACCATAGTTTTAGACTTGCCTTCGCCTATTTCCTCCGCCAACAAAATGAACATCTCAGTTAGCGCATATCTGTCAGGATCAGCGTCTTGATAGAACGCTGAAAGGTTGCCCAAAAAGTTCTTTATCCCTACGAAACCCAAGATATTACCAATAACGTAGCTCCATTCTTCAAATTTGCCTAAATTCGGTCCCCTGTACATCTCTGGGTTCCCGGCTTCATTCCAGCCCGAAGCCATAGATAAAATATCTCTTATAAGCTCCGTTTGATGATCGAGGACCCATTTGTCAATAGCGTCGCCCTTTGCTGCATCATGTCTAAAATTGCCAGCTCTAAGCCATGGTTCCTCTACCCGAGCATCGAGAGTTATAGGGCAAACCCGTCTCTTCATATCGGTATTTGCCGTGATATCTCCCTTATTCCCGGTAATGACCACAGTTGCCACATTCGGATAACCGCTTATGCTCTGAGTGAAAAAGGCTCGTTGAGTCTTATCCTTAGATGTCATAAAACTTTCAAGGGCTTTGCTGTTAAGTTTGCGCCGCACGTTATCAAAGAATATCAAGGGGGAGCCATCCCTTGCATAGCTAAATAAGGTCTTTTCAAGTTCGCCTTCATCGTCCGGCATGGTCCCTATGAAACGTTCTACGTCTTGCCCAAAAGCAATCTTCATGAGCGAAGTGGCCAATAGGGTTGTACCCGTCCCTGCAGCGCTCTGCCTCATCAGAAGGAAAGCCGGAGCAGTCTCGATTGTAGGGCGTAGGAATGGAGTCATTGCCATAGCAAGTGCGTTAGCCTGATCTGCCTCCGAAACAAAAGGCCAACCTAAGACCTGATCGTCCCCCATAAAAAGAACTTCGTCCATCAAATGACTTGCAGCTTCCTCAGGGTCCTTGAGCTTGAATGTCCGACTATTCGATATATAAACTTGGTATTCTTTGTTGTAGCCAATTGATCGATAGATACGGCCTTTGCTGTCAAAAAAAGGATGTCTAACGACGCTTCTCAAGTTCCTGAAACCAGGAAAAGATTGTTTCCTGAGGATATCTCCCACAATTCTTCTAGGCAGAGGCTTCTCTAAAACAGATCCATGGTCTGTTATTTTGAG
The DNA here is from genome assembly GCF_000204415.1 of Methanothrix soehngenii GP6. Classification (NCBI taxonomy): domain Archaea; kingdom Methanobacteriati; phylum Methanobacteriota; class Methanomicrobia; order Methanotrichales; family Methanotrichaceae; genus Methanothrix; species Methanothrix soehngenii. Next base: position 5,006 of record NC_015430.1, read on the forward strand.
TTTCGCTATTTCCGCAGCAAGAGCATCTACAGTTAATGGGCTTATGCTATCGTTCGCTATCAGCACCAAGTCCGAACCGCGCGTATAGATGCGGCCATGTAATGATTCGCCTCCGATTTTTAGTTGAGCTGCACCTAGCTGCTCAAAAATCTCTTCAGCCAAAACATGGTCAGGTTTAAGGAGAGGAAATGGGTGATAATTGATTTCAACACTTTCGTCCGAACAAGTAAGATATAAGTTTTTTAATATGCTATTTTCAAGATCAATAGCATCCGAACTCTCTTCAAGCTCTTCTTGCATTAATGCAAATTCTAAGATAGGTCTCTCGACTCTTAATAAATGTCGCGCTTTTGCCATAGCTAAGGCGACTGCCTTACCGTTAGCTATGTCTTCGGCGCTCTCTATGGGAAAATATCCCCATTTAACGCCCAAATCCCATAGCCTTAGACTTTCTTGCTTAATCTCTTCATTATCAGGTAAACCTGCAGCTCTCTCCAGAAAATCATCATACCATTTTTCATCGATCTGTCGGTAGTTATGCGCATTATAGTGCATTGCAGCGGGCGTGAGATCATTTTTGCTGACGTCTAAATAACCTTGCAGATCAGGTTTAAGAGGGGTATGTCTCAAGCTTTCCTTCTTCAAAAAAGATTGCACGTAAGTCATAGGCAACGCCTCGCAGAAGTGACCGATAAAGATTTATTGTTGCAGCGCCAAACGATAGTCCTAGTCTGCTTAATTTGCCGGAGGGGCCTTACACCACGGACAATTAAGCCAATTATATTATTTTTTTGTTTCATTTCGCATCAAACCTCTTATAGATACCTCCCTGTAGTTTTCATCCTCTCCAAAATGTTTATTTGCCAATTTGCCAGTTAAACAGCCTTCCAACAGCTTTTTAATCTGCAAATAAAGGCATTACTTATGTCTATGCTTTTCCTTGTGATCTTCTTTCTCTAAAATCTCCATAACAGCATGTTCCGAATGAAACTTCTTGAAAGCGGTTGCTAGCTTTTCGTCTTTGAAGTATCGCCCTTGTACCCCATCCCCCTTTAGGAATTCTATTTTTGTAATATCGATATGTTCAGCCTCAATAAAGGATTGAACTATATCTTTGAAGGGCATGCCTTCGTGGTGAGCATCATACTGATCAAAGCCCAAGCCTATCTTTAGGACGGATTTATCATCCTTTATGGCATTCCGGCATGCTGCAGAAAAGTCATTAAAGAGATTCGACTTGGTAAAGCACTTGATGTAGCTGAAATCGGTCTCGGTGCCATCTATGCGACGAATATAGAATGCCTTATCCCCACCGCAATTATAGTCTATGAAGATACTCTTTATTCCGACGCCTTCCTTCTCCTTCAGCTTCTCCGGACCACGAAGGGCAATAGCCGATTTTAAGAATGCTATTTCCCCATCGTTAACAAAATCCCCCGAGCTGTACTTATCGAGGATCGCCTTTGCATGGGCTCGTGCTGCAGTTAATGATGGGAATTCATGCCCGGAAAGGAATACCTTACGTTTAGGCATATTTTGCCCCATCTTTGGCTGTTTTGCTGCTGGCAAACATAGCACGTGCCCTCTCTGAGGGTTGAGGCGTGAATTCCCCGTTTTTCCACAGATTAAAACCGTGATGAAACATTTGGGCTGCAAGGTAGCTTATCGATAGTCCTTGCTCGCGCCCATAACTGCCAAGAGCTTCAAGCTCATGAACAGTTGGATAGAAATGAACACCTGGCGGGCGATGTCTTTTCTTTTTTTCTGTCATGGTATTCCATAGGCATACTACTTATATAAGCCTTCTGCTCATTATTCCCCCATAAGTAATCTTTAAGACGCTATAGCTTAGGTAATGAGGCATATCGAGGCATTTCAACCAAGTTTATTTGAGAGCCCGACAATTATATTTACCATCAAAATCTATATTTCGTCTGAATGCCAGAATTTTGCCGCCGCACGATTTCAGCCGTTCATCCAAGAGTTCTTTGCCCGATTTTGGAAGAGGGCGCTATCCTCCCTCCGGGCCTTTCCGATGAGCAGCGCTTATGCCTCACTCAAGGTAGGCTGGCAAAAGATTTTGCAATGGGAATAAAAATCGTAAAAGCTCCCTAACTGTGAGGTAATCTATTTGGAAAAATCAAAAGAAAATATTTTCGTTCTTCTCCTGCCAGATCAAGAAGAATTCAATATTCTGGAAAATGACAAGAAATCTTTTGGGCAGATGGTCGGAATTGCTCCTTGAAGTGCCCTATCGCAGGAAGTTCTCCCCTCCTCCTCAACTCTGCAATAAGTTTTAAGACGTGATGAGTTTGCCAGGATACAGTTGGCGAAGGCTTTTTGTACCCCAGTCTGTCAAGTTCGCTAGCTATTTTTTTGGCAGTTAAACCTGCTAGCTTCAGTTCCTTAACATCTAAAAGTATATTTTCAAGATCATTATGGTTTAATATCGACATTTCCACCATCAACTGAAGGTATTGAGCGCAAATTATTTAAATTACAACGTTGTACATTGCTTGAAGATTTTCCGAGGTCTTCAAGGTTATTACTTGGAGAGCGCGAGGGACAAGACGCCCTGCCTCTCCAAAAAAATGGGGGGTCTTCGAGATTTCTGCCCCCCACCTCTATTCAAAATTTCAAGATTGACTTTTGTCTATCATCTCTCTTAAAGTTCTTTGTAAAATTGTAGGATCAATCGTCTTTCTCAATGCATACGAACCTGGCGGCTTATCCCCCAGTTTGCCATAATTTCCAAGAACCGGCATTTCTAGACTTTTTCCGTCTGCTGTCGGTCGAACATAAATCACGTCGCCTAGTAGCGGCTTGAAACCGGAAACTTGTTTGACCAATTGATCATAAAGTTCCGGAGTGGCAAAGGCATAATCGCCAGCAGTCACATAAGGTTTCATCATTGATCCTGTCCCTGAGTCTTCTCCTTCTGTGCTTACATCTAAATTTACCTGCCAGCCCTGACAAGAATAATCAAGAACTACCTTTGAAATCCTGCCAGAGACAACCGCCATGATTGCTGTACTACCAAATTGACATTCGTCAGTATCCATCACCGGCCCGATTGGAACCTTCCATTGCACCTTTTGAAAAATTCTTGGACAAATACCGATTGCATCCACTTCAGCCTTATCGTCGTCTCCTTTATAAAAATCGATAAGATTCTTTGCCAGCTCTTCGACCTGAGATTGTTTCGGCAGATAATGTACGTCAACTTCTGCAGCATGGATTGTACCATGTCTCTGAATAGAATCTACATTCTCATGCAGATAACCAACAACTTTGTGCCTCTCCCTCTCTACAGGGCTAGCTCCTGGTTCTGTAATCCCCGAGCCATAGACCACAACTATATTAGCGTGACCCATAGCACTCTTAGCCAATCCCTGCCTTGTTACCAAATGAGTAATATCGATAGCTGATTCTGTTGATGGAATAACATAGTTAGGCGGGATGAATTGAGCTTTGCATTCTTCATTGACGAAGAATTGGCCTCCTGTGCTTCTTTGTACGGCCCTGATAACATCTGCATACTTTACGCCTTTGACTCCCTGTACCTGGTCTTTTATGATAGGTGGATTCCAAAAATCCACATAAACCAGTTCTTCAGGATTGCCAGAAATTTCTGCATCTCCTTCATCAACAGGCTGTTCTTTAAACTTCTCAAGCCGATTGAGATCATTTCTAGCCTTTATTACATCTTGCATTGCCTTCTGGATAGCAATACTGGCATTCCTCTTCTGTAATGAAGTCTCAGCTCTATCATAGGCTTCCTGAGCTGCTGTTAGCCTATTAGATGCATCATCAAATACTCTTTGAGCATTATCTAATGCAGAGTTGATTGCTTTGTTATTCGAAAGACCTGTTCCGCCGCATTCAGAGCATATAGCACCATTGGCAGCAGAACCGGAACCACCACAAGTAGAGCACTCTGAAAGATCAGTTAACGAAGAGTCTATGCAGTCTCCACTATCATAAGGACAAATTGTATAGCAGAGATTTCTTTTCTCTATGTCATAAGGGCAACTGACCTGTCTACACAAAGTCCCTTCTTGCTTGTAAGCGCATTCTGTTGATTTACAGCATTTGTACTGCTCTTTGTACCTGCAGACGTGTTTGCACCTTTGGGGATATTCAGGCCTGGGCATTCCTTCAGGCGGTCTATACCAACCATCTCCATAGACTCCAGTACCCGGTCTCCAGCCATCAGGCCGGCCTGAATTATTGGGATATTTCCTCTCATATTCTGATGGAGACAAATATTCATAGTGAGACGGAAATTTAGCTTCTGATCCGCCAGGAGGAATAGGAGGTTTGTAGCCTGGCAACTTCTTTCTTGGAACTTGAAGGACGGGATAGCCTTTATTTGCTGCTGCTCCTTCGCTCAAAATCGTTATACCTATGGGAGGGTCCTTATGCTGAGCGATTACATCTAAGATAATCTCTGCAGGTGGAGTAGCTATGTAAGCAGTTCCTCCTCTTGGTTTAACTCCATCAGGCATAGCCTCCTCTTCAAGAAATTCGTCTGGAGTGCTCGCTCTTATCTTAACAAAATGCTCATCATAATCAACTTTTGTTACATAGCCGCAAAAAGCATGATAGATCTTTGAATTAGATTCAATCTCAATATCAAGCTCTCCCTCTTGCCTGTAATCACCATCTCCTAAACAGGTATGCCTTTCGTTCTCAAGGAGAAGGGTTACGCGCGCGTTAATATTGCCCTCATCCCTCCACTTCCCCGTGAACATGCCGTAAATATTTGCGAGGACAAAATCAGCGTCTGCACCGTCGCCGTCTCGCGATATGCGCACAGACTGCATATAGCCGCTAACGTCCTCACCGCCGATTTTTAGATAATGCCTGATCATGTGAATTTATATAAGGCATTTAACTATTAAAATTTGATCTTCTTAATATTTTTATGGATCAGTCCATTTCTTATGTAACGCTCCTTCTTTTGTTACATAAGAAGGATCGCCACAAGATCTATGAAGATCCGCTTAGCATAGCCTCAATACATAAGAGATAGATCTTTATCCGATCAAGAGCCTTATCATACGATCAGAGGGGATCAATCTTGAGGGTTTATGCAGAGATAGACGATCTGACTTTATCGGAGATAGATCAAGCGGTGATCAAGAGGGGAATCACAAAGAAGCAATTGCTGGCAGAGGCTATTGATCTTTACCTCCACCATGATAGATCCGAGTTGGATCAGGCTATAAAAGAACGCGATCAAGCTAGATCCGAGGCCGATCAGAGATGGAAGGAAGCTAACCAGATCAAGACCGAATTCAACCAGCTTAAACGCGATTTAGAGGCCCTGAGATCGCAAGATGATCAGCTAAGATCAGAGCTTGAGATAACCAGATCAGAAAAGGATCAGGCATCAGCAGAGATTATTGGCCTCAATCGCGATCTAGAGCACTATAAAGATACACTTAGATTAAAAGATGATGAAGTTGGATTTCTGAGGGCTCATCTATCTCAGCTCTCGGAGAGGATCACCCCAGCTCTACCACCATCGCAGGAAGAGGTCAAAGAAAAGAGATGGTGGAGATTTTGGAAGAGGTGAGAAGGAGAGACCAGGGCTCCAAAAAATATACGAAATTCGTATTCGTATATCTGGTCAAACCAAAAGCAAGATAGTTCTTTTCTATTCATTTATATACATCTAGCTCTATTTCTTCTCTTCTCAAAAGTAATCAATATCAATCAATCTGAGGAAATCACCTCAGATTTTACGTCTTTTCTGTCAGTTATCTAGCCGATGCGGATTATAGTATTATACGAAATTCGTCTATCTCGGAAGCATGACCAAAGCTCTCTTTCGCTTATCTCCTGGTGTCTTGATGATAGCATATTTTCCTGATGGCAGAAGGGATTTAATGGCAATCCCGAGAAGATCATTATCTACTCCCAAATGTCCCTTCAGAGTCTCAAATGTGGCTTTGTGATCCGGCCTGGATGCCAGGTACTTCTCGATCTTCTCAGCTCTGGATAGCTCAGTCTTGCCAGGTTCCCTTTTGGCTTTCTCCTTCAGATCTTGGATAAGCCGGAGCTGGATGAGTTGGTTATCAGAGAGCACATCTCTATCCTTCTCTAAGGAAGATAATTGATCGCGTAGGGCAGCTATTTCCTTCCTGTCACGGGCTATCTCTTGCTTCAATGGCTGGATAGCCTTCGTGATGATCTCCTGAAGCTGCGCTGAGGATAGGATAAAAACAGGGTCTTCTGATTGCGATACACTAGAACAAGCATCCTGCGCTGGCAGAAAGCTATTTATTGCTGAGGCTGCATTTGTCATCTAATCGTGCTCCTTTGGGCACACTCCTTCGCTGTGGAGTTTTTCTCCTGTCAGGGTGCTGTGAACACCCTGGCTGGAAACCAGTTTTTTATTACTATTACTCAGGCTAAGATTCCTTTTATCAATAATAAAGATTGCTAAGCATTAGCAGAATTTCCATGGAAAAAAGGCGGAAAATTCGCCTTTAAAATTCCATGCTCTTGAACTCTTCAATCTCTTCCGATGTCAGGAATTCATGCCACTTAACAGACGTTATTTTAAGCACAGATCTGCCGTCTCTTTCAGCCTTCTCAATTCGGACCCAATTGTCCTTCTCCAATCGTCGGACAGACCCGTATACTTTGCCGCTCGACCACCCCAGCTCTTTCGCCAGCTCATAAACGCTAGATCCTGGCGTTTTGTTTATCACTTCATAGAGGCTGTAGTCGGTGTCAGCCCTTTCTCGGGCCCTGGCGTCCCTTGCCGCCTGCATGTTGCTCCCTGTTTTTTGCTTCATATCCTGCACTCCTCCTTTAGTTCCACTATTAGCTCCACTATTAGCTCATTTTAGTGATATTTAAAACTATGTAAATCTATGAGATACTATTAAAGCATATTATAAGCTATTCTGAAATAGGTTTCGGATTATAAGGGATATATTTTGTAGTCAATGAAGCAAGAAAAATTATTTTTCAAGCGTATACTTTAAATATTTTAGAAAAAATAGTTGGAGGGTAGAATACCTCATTGGGGGGTGCAATCATAGAACGAAAATGATCTAACTGATATTCAGAAGTTAATTCTTCAAAGCCTTTGTACGGCAACTCAAGGTGGGAAAGGAGCCCATGTCCCAAAAACTTACTTCATGAGCAAACCTGCATTACAAGATCACAAGGCGAAAAAGGCTTTGCGCGATCTTGTAGCTTTGAACTATGTTCTGCAGCATCCAACTGGCGGCGGGATGACCTATGCGCTTGATGAGCGCGGGCTTGAAGTGTGTAGGAAGCTCAGAGAAGAACTGAAGAGACTTTGAATAGATGGGAGAGGGCAGGCATCAATCTGCCTGCTCAAATGTAATCCCATGGTCACCAGGGTAAGGCTCCTTGTGCAAGTTTCGCCCAAAGAAGATCTCTTCAGGTATTCCATCAGGAAATGCATCGCACGCTGAAGGTTCATCAAATCTTTCGCTATCTTCGTCTTCATCGTCAAAGTAATGTTTGCAGTGCATGCAAGGGCTGTAGTCGAAAAATTCCTCAGCAGCTTCTAAGAGGTTCTTATTCTGCTCCCTAGTCAATTTCATTTCTCAGCTCTCCGGCCTTGATCATTCTGGAAATAGTGGCGCTTGTAGTCGCTTTTGGATAGTTGATCTTCCGGGCGATCTCTGCTCTATTCCGCTCTCCTTCATTCCAAAAGGTCTTGATCTGATTTAAAGCATCAGGATTCTTTGATAATTGTTTACTCTTTTCGATAGCAGTAGACGCGCCGCACTTGTGGTTGGATTTTTGGACTTTTAGGCTCTTTTTGTCGCGAATGCATTTTAAGATTGTATGAGCTTCAGGGCTCAAATTTTCTAATATCATTGCGGATAGAGTATTTTTGAGGTTATCATGTCTAACTAACGCTTCAACCTTTAATGCATTGTATGTATCAATATCTAGAATTACTCTGCGAATTTCCGGCATATTAATTACAAATGCATTTTTGCTATATGATCGTTTTGTGCGAAAATTATTTTAAGGCAAAAATGCAAAAAGGGTAAGCATGGTACTTATCGAAATTGCGCAAAAGAGAGGGCGGATGAATGATTCTATCCTCAAATTTCCGACAGCAGTTCTTGAGCTGGAGCAGGCTATGGGCGAACTGCAGGGACAGATCAAGGGGCTCACAAGGATTGAGATGGGCGACGATGGGACGCCTGTTGTGAGCGGCTTTTCAGATGAGCAGGCAGTTGCCAGGCTCCAAAATGAGCTGAATGAGACGCGATCACAAAGAGATGAGCTGCTGGAGATCATCGCGAGAATTGAAAATGTCTTTGCAGAGCACGAAAAGTTGCCCTGCTCTATGGAGTCGATCGATGACAGAATCAAAGAAATCGGGCAGATAGGGCGGGATATGCAGACCAGATTAAACGGGCTTGTTATCGATTTAATTGTACACAATCGAGCAATAACTTTGCCAGAAATTTGGTCTCATCCAGATGTAAGGGCGCTGGAAGATGGAAGAGCAGAATTGATAAGGGCTGGCGCGGTGGAGCTGCAGGAGCTGGAGAAGCTCAAGGTTGCGCTGGAGCCTCATTTGCGAGATGAGGGAGGGCTATGCGATAGAGCGTTTTACCCGCACCACTACCAACCGGTTATGAATCCAGCAACAATTAGTGAGATGGCTCTATGAAATCTGACGAATATGCATATCTGGAAGACACACTTGCAGGGCGACGGCAAAGAGATCCTGCATTTGAAGCTCAGTTGAGCGACGTTGCTGATCCGCGAGCTGAAGAGCGGCAGCGCTTGATCGACTCAAAAACACCGACGCAACGCGAGCTTGAGCAGAGACAATATTCTCTGAGCGTTTATGGGAAAGAGCATATGAAAAGATTTGCGCGGCCCATTGTTAGCGATAAGCCGCTCGGGGAGCTGCAAATTCCTAGCGATCAGATCATTGTGAGTGCATCAACTCCTCAGATGAGGGGCCACAATGCAGAGAGACCAGGGCCCTGGTGCGATAAAAATGGTACGCCCATTTTGCAGAATCACGGGGGATGCCCGCAAAGGCAAGTCTTACAAATTAGGGCTTAATTCGCCCTAATTTTATAATTCACAGAATCGATTTTAAAGGCTCTTATTTTTGGTGGACGGATAGATCTCTCGTGGAGAGGACGTTTTGCCCATAGCGTCGCTGCTGGTAGGGCCGGGTAGTGGTCACAGGTGAGCTATGTTTCATGCGCGGGATTCCGTAAAAGTCGCGATCCTCATCAAGCTGTACGGGCCCTCTGCGATTGAAGACGGCGCTAACCCGGACATCTTTCTCTAAATGCCTGCGCTCGCGATAGGGACGGCTTTCTGTGCACGGCACCATGGGCGGCTGAGAGCGCTCCAGCTCCTGCAGAGCGGCCTCTTCCTCAAGCAGCTCTTCTTTAAGATTCTCTCCAATTTTGATCATCTCTTTTCTTAACAATTGTTCATTCGCGAATAGCTCTGCTGCTATCTGTTTGGCTCTCTTGGGGACGGCAGCTATGGGTTCTTTTGTGATGGGCGGCTCTTGCTGTTGATTTTCTTGCTCAGGGGCCAAAAGGCAGGTAGTGGACCCATGCATAATTCTATATATGTGGGCCTGCAGGATTTGAGCACCTTCGGGGCTCCTGTAGCCCTTTTCAGTGAGCTGCTTAGCTGCTCCACTTTGCCCAAAACTTTTGACATAAGAGTTAACGAGTTCTTGAGTATCTGCCAAAGTCATTTTTTGCATAAATTTGAAATAAACGCTTAGCATAAATGCTTTTTCTGCATATAGCAACGCTATAACTTGCTATAGCTTGTTTGTATTTTCTGGAAAATTTTTCAAAAAAATTTGGGGATAGGCCTATATGATAGTAGATATGCTTATTTTTATAAATATCATCAGAATACTTAAAGATATATGATAAAAATATAGAGCTTATAATATGAGTATTTATATAGTATTGTCTATTTTTCAAAGATATATGTGGAATTTCAGCATGCCACAGGACTCCCTCCTCCGCCAGGGTGCCCTACTTGAAAATAACCCCTCCCGGTGCTGGTATTTCGATTCGTGCCGTCTACTGCTGTCGAATATACCGGCTCGCGATCTATTTTGCCGCCCTGGTCACTACGTGCAAGTCGCATTCTACCAGGAGCATGAACTACATCGCTTATAACCTTCGATATTTTTATAAAAGGTACTTTCCAGCTCGATAACCATATGTGCACTCGATGGGAAATAGGTTTGTAAGAATCGCTATCAGGAACCGGAGGTGATCGCTATCAAGGAGTCTATCAAGTGCGGTTGTATGCGATTCCATATACTATGGAATGGGTTGTTTGCCAGAATGACTTTTGAGGGCTGTTGAACGCTGGATGCGAAGTTCTATATTTTGCTATGTGCAACTTGCAGAGTTTGGGGCCCGATTGCGATCAGATAGAAAAATGTGAGCTGCTGATGGTGAATGGGGCCCTGGGATGGAGATGGATGGAGAATTTAAGAGGCGGGATGAGGCATGAGCCGTACTTAAAATACTGTTTTTATGGATCTATTCTTATTAATTTATTTTTAACTACCCACCCGATAAAAATAGTTTTGACTCAGATAGTACGAACTTACTACCGACTTTCATGTTTTGCTGTCGCCTGCGTGCGTTTAAATTTTGTAGAAAATAACTAAAAATTAATGTACTATAGTACAAAACAGTTCGTCTGCTGTGTATTAATTCTTGATGAATATTTAGATCTCAATGAGCACTCGCTCTTTCTATAGACTTTTTCGAAACACCATCCTACCTAAACGCTGTTGATCTGCAAAGCATCTATAAGTCTTCTTTTCCAGTAATATCGCATATTAAGAGACAGCAAAGGCCGTATCTATCGATCAATTGGCTACAACAAAGAATACCAAGTTTATATATCGAATAGTCGGACATTCAAGCTCAAGGACCCTGAGGAAGCTGCAAGTCATTTGATGGACGAAGTTCTTTTTATGGGGGACGATCAGGTCTTAGGTTGGCCTTTTGTTTCGGAGGCAGATCAGGCTAACGCACTTGCTATGGCAATGACTCCATTCCTACGCCCTACAATCGAGACTGCTCCGGCTTTCCTTCTGATGAGGCAGAGCGCTGCAGGGACGGGTACAACCCTATTGGCCACTTCGCTCATGAAGATTGCTTTTGGGCAAGACGTAGAACGTTTCATAGGGACCATGCCGCACGATGAAGGCCAACTTGAAAAGACCTTATTTAGCTATGCAAGGCATGGCTCCCCCTTGATATTCTTTGATAACGTGCGGCGCAATCTTAACAGCAAAGCCCTTGAAAGTTTTATGACATCTAAGGATAAGACTCAACGAGCCTTTTTCACTCAGAGCATAAGCGGTTATCCGAATGTGGCAACTGTGGTCATTACCGGGAATAAGGGAGATATCACGGCAAATACCGATATGAAGAGACGGGTTTGCCCTATAACTCTCGATGCTCGGGTAGAGGAACCATGGCTTAAAGCTGGCAATTTTAGACATGATGCAGCAAAGGGCGACGCTATTGCACAAATGGGTCCTCGATCATCAAACGGAGCTTATAAGAGATATTTTATCTATGGCTTCGGGCTGGAATGAAGCCGGGAACCCAGAGATGTACAGGGGACCGAATTTAGGCAAATTTGAAGAATGGAGCTACGTTATTGGTAATATCTTGGGTTTCGTAGGGATAAAGAACTTTTTGGGCAACCTTTCAGCGTTCTATCAAGACGCTGATCCTGACAGATATGCGCTAACTGAGATGTTCATTTTGTTGGCGGAGGAAATAGGCGAAGGCAAGTCTAAAACTATGGTTGCCAGGGAAATTTATGACTTGCTTAAAGGAGCACGAGATAATACAGCGTTGCCCATTAACGTTCTTAAAGCTCTAGACAGCGATAACGCCAATGCTTTAGGCAAAGTCCTTCAAGGTCTTGCTTACGGTGAAATCGCAAACGGCATGAAGCTTATTCGTGAGAAAGATCAAAGTAAAAATGCTTTCGCATATCGAATTGTCAAAGCATAAAGATTACCGGGATAGCAAAATCTATTCCCGGTAAGATTTTACGGTGGTCTATAAGCCTTCTTTTTCCCATAATATCGCGTATTAAGAGTTATTGTCCAGGTCTAAGGCATGACCCCCGAGGCTCTGACCATCAAGAACCACCCGCACTTCAATGAGATCTCCCAGGGAATGGAGATTGATTTCGACTTCTTTGGCGATACTGACGATCCTGCTTGCCACAATCGCACCAAAGAGATGGTAGAAGCTCTCATGGAGAACGGCTACGTCTATCCCAGGGAGATCGATCTTGCCTATTGCCCCAAATGCGAGCGCTTCCTGCCGGATAGATATGTGGAAGGGGAGTGTCCCTACTGCGGCAAGCCCGCCCGGGGAGACGAGTGCGACATGGGATGCGGTCGCCACCTGGAGCCGGGAGAGATCAAGAATGCCATCTGTAAGGTTTGCGGCGGGCGGGCAGAGTACCCGCAACAGACTCATTACTTCTTCCGCCTCTCTGGATTCCGGAACTTCCTGCTCGAGCATCTGCAGGCCCTGGGGGGGACCGCCTCAGCCAGGAACTTTGCCACGGAAGTGGGTCCGCTCGGAACTTAAGGACTGGTGGATAACCCCGCAAAAGGCCTGGGGGGGCCAGAATTCCAGGGAGCGACGACCTGGGAACCTCACCCCTGGGGGGGACGCTCCTATAGGGCATAATCCCCTTTCACGGGGGAGGGGGGGCCCCGGGCCTGGCCGGGGACCGAGGAGGACTCCCGGGAAAAAACCTTCCCCGAAAAATTTTCCTTCTTCGGGGGAAAAATTTCCCCTATACTTCCCTGGCAATCCTTTCTTGGCCCGCGGAAGTGCCTAAAGAGGAGGGGGGAAAACCACCCTCCTCCCCCCCCTTGGGGGGAATTATTGTGGCCCACCGGGGCGATGGGGTTCACAAAAAGAATCAGGAAGAGTAAAACGAAAAAAAAAA